>NZ_SJUU01000039.1:0-407 GCF_004337115.1 Exiguobacterium sp. SH3S3 | reverse complement strand
CTGTTTATGCTTGCAGGATGCGCAAGACCGCCAACAACTATTGAAGTTTCCCCGACGATTACACTGCCACAGCAGGATCCAAGCCTGATGGGCGTCACCGTAAGCATTAATGGTGCCGATCAGCGTACCGATCAGGCGCTGGCAAAAGTCACCCGCGATAATCAAATCGTTACCCTGACCGCCTCCCGCGATCTGCGTTTCCTGCTGCAAGAAGTGCTGGAAAAACAGATGACCGCGCGTGGTTACATGGTTGGTCCGAATGGCCCGGTTAATCTGCAAATCATCGTTAGCCAGCTGTATGCTGACGTGTCCCAGGGCAACGTGCGCTACAACATCGCTACCAAAGCGGATATCGCCATCATCGCTACCGCGCAGAATGGCAACAAAATGACCAAAAACTATCGTGC
>NZ_SJUU01000038.1:0-425 GCF_004337115.1 Exiguobacterium sp. SH3S3 | reverse complement strand
CTTCTACACCTGCGGCTTCTGGTTAGCCGCATCGCTGAAAGGCGGCTTTCCGCCCTTGAGGTGGATCCTGCGCCGGTGACGCTGCCCGCGGGTCGAGCGTCCGCTTTGTCGAGATGCTGCATCTGCTCTGCCGCACTGCCGTATGACCGCTTCCCGCCCATTGCGGCCGCTCGACGCTTGACTGATGCCGGCGTGCAGCTTCTCCAAACCGGACGTTCGCTCTAAGTATGTGCTATCTCTGATTTCTCGCGTTGCTGCTACGGCATCTGCCGTCTGAACCACGACTGGACAATGAGGCAGTTGGTGAGAGCCGAGCCTGCAATTGGGGTGCTCGCCGTCACCAATGAGCACCTGAACGACCAGCTTCAAACCGGCAGAGGTATCATGCCACTCGCCTGCGCTCTGGACTTGCCCGGCTTTTGTGG
>NZ_SJUU01000037.1:0-426 GCF_004337115.1 Exiguobacterium sp. SH3S3 | reverse complement strand
GGCCTATACTGCCCTCTCGACTGCCATCTCGGCCAGCCCCCGGCAGACAACTGGTTGCGGCAGGCGAGTTGGGGTGCTTAGGTTCGCACCCAATTTGGCGCTCAGCGGACCCGCTCCGCAGCTACGGTTGGGTGGTGTGTCCCATGTTACATGGATACATGCGGACACAGAGGGTTGTCTTCAGATGCGGTGTTCTGTTCTGGGACCAGAACCGGCTGGAGGATTGGAATGTGACGCGCGGGGCAGATATAGAGGAGCTGGGCCGCTGGGCAGCCAAACTGTACACTAGGTACTTTGGCTCGTTACAGAAAGACTGCGAGGAAGAGACGAGAAGTCGGCAGATTGTGGAGTGGACACGCAGCCATGTGCAGATTACCTTTGATGAGTTCTTGGCAAAGCAGGAGGGCAAGGGACAGTGATGGGCGT
>NZ_SJUU01000036.1:0-427 GCF_004337115.1 Exiguobacterium sp. SH3S3 | reverse complement strand
GATATATTAAGTGATTTTATATATATAAAAATAGAAAAAAAGATAAAATTTCTAGATGAATTATATCGTTATAATTCAAATGGTAGTAAGAAATATTTAAAATTATTTATTAATGAATGTGGAAATATAAGAAATTTTGGAGATTTGTGTATACAAAAACCAAAAATTGCTGTAGGATTTATTGGTATGTTAAGAGGGGATTGGGAGAATAATTTAGCTAATTTAATAAAAGATGTTTCAAGTCAATATAATGCAGATTATTTTATAGCATCTTGGAATTCTATTTCTCATTTTCCTGGAATGAATACAGGTGTTGCTGATTGGACCCATAGGCTATTATCTTTGGAATTTAATAAAAAATTTCCAGCGCCAAAAGAAGTCGCAGATAAGGTTTTATTTTATAAATATTTTCCAAAAGTATATAAAG
>NZ_SJUU01000035.1:0-438 GCF_004337115.1 Exiguobacterium sp. SH3S3 | reverse complement strand
GTGCCGAGGGTCTCGGCGGCGGAGTACAGGTACAGGCCGTGGCCGGCCTCGTCCCGGACCTTGGCCATGAGGATCGCCTTGCGCTTCAGGGAGGGTGCACGGGTGATCCAGTTGGCCTCGGGCTGCATGCCGATGATCTCGGAGTGCGCGTGCTGGGAGACCTGGCGGGTCAGGGACTTCCGGTAGGCCTCCGGCATCCAGTCGCGGGGCTCGATGCGCGAGTCCTCCGCGATCAGGCGATCGAAGTTCTCCTGGCCGGCCGCATCCTCGGGGGACGGGACGGAGGCCAGACGGGTGGTGGAGCTGGTCTGCGTCATGGGGTTCACCTCACGCTGAGTGCGGGCTGATTCCGTGGTCAAGGTGCGCGGGCGCGCACCGAATTACTGACCGCTCGTTCAGGATAGGTCAGGGTGTGACCCCGGTCAACACGTCCTTCCC
>NZ_SJUU01000034.1:0-444 GCF_004337115.1 Exiguobacterium sp. SH3S3 | reverse complement strand
CCCTTATGCTACTGTGAGCGAAATGAAACACTACTTTGAAGATGACATCATTGAAACACATCAACAGGGAATTACGCGCTGTATTGAAACAATAGCACTGGAAATTGATGAAGATGCCGTCAATATTTTAATTAGTCATCTGACTGTTCAAGGTGGAAAGACATCTGATTCTGAAAGACCATTAACTATTGGAACGGTTTAATCAGTTCAGAAAGGTGTTTTTGATATATTTGATTATGTCATGCTAGGTCACTTGCATCATCCATTTAGTATAGAAGAAGACAAAATTAAATATAGTGGCTCCTTATTGCAGTATTCATTTTCGGAAGCGGGTCAAGCTAAAGGGTATAGACGTGTAACAATTAATGATGGCATTATTAACGATGTATTTATTCCTCTTAAGCCACTTAGACAATTGGAAATTATCTCAGGCGAATATAATGA
>NZ_SJUU01000033.1:0-539 GCF_004337115.1 Exiguobacterium sp. SH3S3 | reverse complement strand
CTCTTAAACCTTGCTGCCACGATTCTGCTCGTTCATTATCAAAGAACTTTACATAACTCGCACGCGAATAGCCTAGCGTTGCAACAAACGCTTTCAGCGATTTTTTACCTCGCCGGATGCTGGTGAAGTCGATTTGCATTTGTTGACCTGGCTGTGTTTCAAAACAGACGACTACTTCGGGAACAATGCTTGGTTTAAATTGACAAACAAATCGGCGTAATTGAGCAATACCACCTTGATAGCCGTTTTCAACTACCTCATCAAATAAGACTGTTGCAGGGATCCAATCAGGTTTAGCCAGTTCAATTCGCTGAAGCAAATAAGGTTTAAAGGGGGATAATTTAGTCGGTTGTTGTAAATGATGTTTTACGGTGTTACGGGATATACCCAACTCACTGGCAATTTTTCGAAGGCTTTGTCCTTGTGCAAAGCGAACATGAATATCCACAAATATCTCCTTGGTTAACATAAATTATCCGTACAAAAATGTGCGAATAATACCAAGTGGATCAGTTTTAGATGATCGTTAGTGGATCAGT
>NZ_SJUU01000032.1:0-751 GCF_004337115.1 Exiguobacterium sp. SH3S3 | reverse complement strand
CCCTCAGAGACGATGAGGTAGATAGGTCATGGGTGGAAGCACGGCGACGTGTGGAGCTGAATGATACTAATCGGTCGAGGCTTTGATCTAGAAATGGTTTGTATTGATGAATCTTCAGTTTTGAGAGAGTAATCTTTCAAAAAAAAGTTTGACATTATGTAAAGATAATGTTAATCTCATATATGTCTGGTGGCGATAGCGAAGCGGCCACACCCGTTCCCATGCCGAACACGGAAGTTAAGCGCTTCAGCGCCGAAAGTAGTTGGGGGTCTCCCCCTGTGAGGATAGGACGTTGCCAGGCATACATATCGGAGGATTAGCTCAGCTGGGAGAGCACCTGCCTTACAAGCAGGGGGTCGGCGGTTCGATCCCGTCATCCTCCACCATTTACACCTGCCGGTGTAGCTCAGTTGGTAGAGCATCTGACTTGTAATCAGAGGGTCGAGGGTTCAAATCCTTTCGCCGGCACCATTTTTTAAAAAAGTCTACCGCACTAATTATACCTTGCCGGGGTGGCGGAATTGGTAGACGCACAGGACTTAAAATCCTGCGAGGGTTTCCTCGTGCCGGTTCAAGTCCGGCCCTCGGTACCATCTATATATCCCATTGGGAATCATTCGTCTCGCACCCTTAGCTCAGCTGGATAGAGCGTTAGACTACGAATCTAAAGGCCGGGAGTTCGAATCTCTCAGGGTGCACCATTTATAACGGGAAGTAGCTCAGCTTGGTAGAGCACTTGGTTTGGGACCAA
>NZ_SJUU01000031.1:0-1203 GCF_004337115.1 Exiguobacterium sp. SH3S3 | reverse complement strand
CGTTCTCGCCACAGGCCGAACAAACCTGGGTCGAGGCGAACCACGGGTCGGCCTGGATCAGTGTGCGGCCGTGGAACCTGCATTTGTAGGCGAGCTGGCGGACGAACTCGCCCCATCCGGCGTCCCCGATCGACTTTGCCAGGCGGCGGTCCTGCATCATCTCCCTCGGTTTCAGCGTCTCGACGACGACGACTTGGTTCTCGTCGACGATGCGTCGTGACAGCTTGTGGAGGAAGTCATGTCGGCGGTTCCGTACCTTTTCATGCTTTTTGGCCAATAGGAGCCGCGCCTTCTCGCGGTTCCGGCTGCCGGGCTTCTTGCGGGAGAGCGAGCGCTGCGCCCGTCTCAGCCGTTCCTCGGCCTCGCGCAGGTTGCGCGGGTTCGGGACCTTCGCCGTCACGAGCGCGTCGTTCGTCATGACGGCGAAGTGCCCGAGGCCGAGGTCGATCCCGATTTTGTGCTCGGCCGGGACCCAGGGCTCGTCGGCCTGCTCGACGAGGAGCGACACGAAGAATTTGCCCGTCTTCGTCATCGACACGGTCGCCGACCGGATGGCCCCGTCGAAGATTCGGTGCTGTGTGAACCGGATGAACCCGACCTTCGGGAGCCGGACCCGGTCCCCCTCGATGCGGATCGTGCCGTGCTGGTTGTTCGTCGTGTAGGAGGCGCGCGATTTCCGTCTCGACTTGAACACCGGAAAGCCGGCCGTCCCGGCGAAGAACTTCGCGAACGCCGCGTCGAGGTGAAGCTTCGCGTTCGCGAGCGCGAGGCTGTCCGCCTCACACAGGAACGGGAACAGGGGCTTGTACGAGGCCGGTGTCGGCAGTTTTCGCTTCGGGCCGGTCCCAGCCTTCGCCTCCTCGTGGATGGCGATGCGGTCCTCGAGCAGCTTGTTGTAGATGAACCGGGCACAGCCGATCGTCCTGACCAGGAAATCGGCCTGTTCCGACGTCGGGTGGAGCCTGTATTTGTAGCCATTCAGCATGTCTCCCCCTCCTCTCGGCCGATGATCGTGATGAACGCCTTCCTCATCCGATACCCGCGACGGGGGAAGGGAAATCTGACGGAATCACGAACTTATGTTCGTCATATCTGTCACAGGGGTGGCCAAGAAGTTTATGTACGGGCGATTCATCTCCCACCTACGCTGGGCTTCGCCCCAGACGCTTAGAGGTGGGAGAATTCTCGCTTAATTATGTTAAA
>NZ_SJUU01000030.1:0-1282 GCF_004337115.1 Exiguobacterium sp. SH3S3 | reverse complement strand
GATGAGATTTCCCTTTGAGCAATCAAGAAAGACCCCTCAGAGACGATGAGGTAGATAGGTCATGGGTGGAAGCACGGCGACGTGTGGAGCTGAATGATACTAATCGGTCGAGGCTTTGATCTAGAAACGGTTTGAACTTGATGAGTCTTCAGTTTTCAGGGAACAATTCCCTTGTCTGGTGGCGATAGCGAAGCGGCCACACCCGTTCCCATGCCGAACACGGAAGTTAAGCGCTTCAGCGCCGAAAGTAGTTGGGGGTCTCCCCCTGTGAGGATAGGACGTTGCCAGGCTTTTTATTTTTTTACAAAACTTATTGACTTTATCCTGATTGACATTTAAAATAGGTGGAGTCGATACAAATAGTTTTATAAACGGTCCCGTGGTGTAGCGGTTAACATGTCTGCCTGTCACGCAGAAGATCGCGGGTTCGAATCCCGTCGGGACCGCCATTTTTAATTTAAACTTAATAAGTCGGCTTTGTAGCTCAGTTGGTAGAGCAAAGGACTGAAAATCCTTGTGTCGGCGGTTCGATTCCGTCCAAAGCCACCATTTACACCTGCCGGTGTAGCTCAGTTGGTAGAGCATCTGACTTGTAATCAGAGGGTCGAGGGTTCAAATCCTTTCGCCGGCACCATTTTTTCATGGCGATTGTGGCGAAGTGGTTAACGCACCGGATTGTGATTCCGGCATTCGAGGGTTCAATTCCCTTCAGTCGCCCCATTTTAAATTAATGAGCCATTAGCTCAGTTGGTAGAGCATCTGACTTTTAATCAGAGGGTCGCAGGTTCGAGCCCTGCATGGCTCACCATTTCTCATTAATTAATAGTTATATTTGAATATCATATGCGGGTGTGGCGGAATTGGTAGACGCGCTAGATTTAGGATCTAGTGTCTTTGACGTGGGGGTTCGAGTCCCTTCACCCGTATCTCTAATTAAAACTCATATTGCGGAAGTAGTTCAGTGGTAGAATACGACCTTGCCAAGGTCGGGGTCGCGGGTTCGAATCCCGTCTTCCGCTCCATTAATATGCGGTCGTGGCGGAATCGGTAGACGCGCTAGGTTGAGGGCCTAGTGGTGGTTAACACCGTGGAGGTTCAAGTCCTCTCGACCGCATTTTATGCACCCTTAGCTCAGCTGGATAGAGCGTTAGACTACGAATCTAAAGGCCGGGAGTTCGAATCTCTCAGGGTGCACCATTTATAACGGGAAGTAGCTCAGCTTGGTAGAGCACTTGGTTTGGGACCAAGGGGTCGCAGGTTCGAATCCTGTCTTCCCGACCAT